>NZ_CP085881.1:0-2485 GCF_006351725.2 Lysinibacillus sp. CD3-6 | reverse complement strand
ATATTTAATGAAATTTGTACACACATTTTTTCAAACATTTATCTGCAGGTTACTTGCAGATAAAAAAACAGCCGTATCCTTACTCTCACAATGAATACAAGCATTTTTGTCTGTATTTTCTGCTGGGGTAGTACTGGCCCCCAGCAATACATACAAACACTGAAAAGGAACGTTTTTAGTGTTTGATTTTTATTACTCTTTACGTGTCAAAAAAGTGGTTTTTTTGACAAGCAAAAATGTCCAACAAACCATGTTGTAGCAAGGTTTCGTTTAAAAAACGTACTCCTGTTTCATGGGGCGGGTTACATAGACGCCCTGAACTCTTTTAAAATTGCCCATAATAGGTGTTATGAGCAATAAAAGGGACTGTGATTTCGTAATTACTTACCAAGGGTGACGGTGATTCCGTAATATATACCAATAAGCCTGGCACGATCGATGCACACGCGCGGTTCCCTCTCCGACGGGCCCCTCCCGCGCATACACATTCGAACGTGCCAGCATTAACGTATTCCATTACGTTGAAGGTATCTAAATGTTTTCCTTTAGTTAAGTATGTTTCGTAAATTTTAATAGCTTTAAAAAGCCTTCTAATAGCCTTAAAAGTGATTTTTTAATATCTCTTTGTAAATTCGCATAACAAAAAACCCCCTCAAATTAGAGGGGGAACATCTTTTCTCGGTTTATGAAATTAGCGTTTTAGGTTATACTGTTCTTTAATTAAGGTGTTACGGAAATCTTTTTCGTTGTCAATTAGTTCTACACCATATTTGAAGTTTGGAGTTGCTGCTCCAAGCTTTTTTTGTGCATTTTTATAACTCATCTTTTCTTTTTCCGCCTCTACTATACCTTTAGATTTTCTGTATATATTTACTCCGGTTGGATAAAACACAAGCCGAGCACCTTTCATAAACTTTTTCTTTTGCCCAGAAACTTCTTTTTCAACTAAATCGGGATGTCCTTCTAACATCTTGGCATTATCCTCTGGAATCTCTATATCCGCTAAATAAGCAGACAAATAAGCTCCTATATTATCGACACCCTGTAAAGATTGCACCGTAACAAATCCATTGCCCCATAGTTTAGCCAGTTCAGTATTCGGAATATAAATATTCTCTAAATCGTTAAACCGCAGCAAAACGTGCATATGAAAGTTACCAGTAGCATGTGGTTCAAGTACATTTATGTAATCAATCGTAGTTGTCTTTTTGTACTTGTATTTCAAGCGTTTCATAAAGTTTTTAAAATCTTCATAAACCCTTTTTGTATCATTCGTTTGAAGTTCGCCTCTATAAGTCAGGGTTACAAACAATTCTTGTGGTGATCCAGTGAAATTAGTGTTAATTAATTCCCTCAATCTGTTGAATGTTTTCCGCAATGAGTTTTCACCTTGACCCCTGTTATCGGTGCGTTCAAATGCTCTTATCTCTCCAGTTTCCAAATCTATATAGCGTTCAGAATCTAACTTCCGTATATGAGCCTTCGTATTCACCTTCTCAAGGTACTGAATCTCTACAATGTGTTTCATTGTCGTTACTTTTACAACAGCTTCAGGACTAATCCCTTGTTCTTCGGGAGCCAGTAGCCGTTTCTCCATGCAGTCCTCCTTTTTCGCCTAATGTTGAATCTAAATCAAGTTAATAAGAGCACTGGAAAAATCGGAGTATTTATTAGCCTCTAAATTACCAAACCTCTATCAACCGCAGATAGTACAAAACCTAAATCAAGTATCTCATAAATTGGCAAGTCTCGACACCCCACTAATACCCTCGGGTCCATGCCTATCTTTTTCACCAAAACATGGCGACTAAGAATAATTGTTTGATTAAATGCCACCAAGCACACTCTGTATAGGTCTGTACCTTCTTCTCTACTATAACTCACTGTAAACATATAAAACTCCTCCGTTTCATGTAAATGGTTGTTAATGCAAGGGTTGACCATTGTATTATTGTTTCCCATCCAGCCGTCCGTCGACGTTGTCGGCGGGCGGACTGGATTGGGAAATCAATTAATATAATCGGGCAATCCCACTACATGGAACATTCCAGTTGTCATTGACACGGAAGAACCTTTTTCATGGTTTTAACGAGCCAGGAACCACCTTGATAAAAAGTAGGTGGCTCGCCAGCAGTCAGCTTACCATGAAAAATTCCATGTCAATGATTCGCTTCGCCAACTTCCATGATCCATTCCGTTAATCTTTTTATAACTCCAGCACTTCTTGTATCTTTTTTGTAATCATTTCTTTTCGTTCTTTAGCTGTAAACTCTTGTGCAGCCAATTCACTAATACCACGTTCAACAATTTCCGTATCAGTAACGCCTATCTTTTCAGCAAGAGCCTCTAAAAAAGCAATGCTTTCAACACTCATACGAAAATGTTTTGATTTCCTATTCAGCTTCGACATTATTAACCTCCTTCTAAATATCATTATAAAACGTACACACAAATTTGTAAACACGTTTATTGCAAATACATGGAA